>NZ_JBHUPT010000012.1:0-31230 GCF_049056525.1 Leisingera coralii
CACCCCCGGGATATTTCCAGCCAGAAGAAGAGCTTGAGCGCTCTTTGGAAAGGAAAAGAAGATGTATGAATTCGAGTTTGAGAAGCCCTCAACCGTCGCCGAGGCTGTGGCCGCGCTGGCAGACGAGGACGCGCAGGCGCTGGGCGGCGGGCAGACGCTGATCCCGACCCTGAAACAGCGGCTGGCGATGCCGTCGAAACTGGTCTCCCTCACCGCCATTCCGCAGCTGAAGGAGATGAGCGACAATGACGGCGTGCTGACCATTGGCGGTGCCGTCACCCATGCCGCGGTGGCAGAGGCCGCGGCGGGCAGCTATCCGGCGCTTGCGGATCTGGCCAGCCATATCGGCGACCCGGCGGTCCGCAACCGCGGCACCATCGGCGGCTCGCTGGCCAACAACGACCCGGCCGCCTGCTATCCGGCGGCGGCGCTCGGCAGCGGTGCCACCATCGTCACCAACACCCGCGAGATCCCGGCGGACGAGTATTTCCAGGGGCTGTTCGAGACTGCGCTGAATGATGGCGAGATCATCACCGCGGTGCGGTTCCCGGTGCCGCAGAAGGCCAATTACCAGAAGTTCCTGCAGCCTGCCTCGCGCTTTGCGCTGGTGGGCGTGTTTGTTGCCAAATACGCCGCCGGGGTGCGGGTGGCGGTCACCGGCGCCTCGGAGGAGGGCGTGTTCCGCTGGCGCGAGGTAGAGGCGGCGCTGGATGCAAGCTTTGCGCCGGACGCGCTGGACGGCCTCAGCGTAGATGCGGGCGGCATGATCGGCGACCTGCACGGCTCCAAGGAGTACCGCGCCCATCTGGTTGGGGTGATGGCCAAGCGGGCAGTGGCGGCCGCGGTCTGACACTGCCCGGCAGGGAACGTGCAGCAGGCGTCGGGCTCCGGCGCCTGTTTGCTTTTGTCCGCGGCCGCGCAGGCCACAGAAAAGCCCCGCAGCGGCTGCTGCGGGGCTTTGCATTTCACGATGGGTCTGGCGGCTTACTTCTTCGCCAGCGGGCCGATCATCATGATCATCTGGCGGCCTTCCATCTTCGGCATGTTCTCGACCTTGCCGACATCCTTGATGTCCTCGGCGACCCGCTCCAGCAGTTCGCGGCCAAGGTTCTGGTGCGCCATTTCACGGCCGCGGAAACGCAGGGTGACCTTCACCTTGTCGCCGTGCTCCAGGAACTTGAAGACGTTGCGCATCTTCACGTCATAGTCATGAGTGTCCGTGTTGGGGCGGAACTTGACCTCTTTGACCTCGATGATCTTCTGCTTCTTGCGGGCTTCGCTCTCGCGCTTCTGCTGTTCGTACTTGAACTTGCCGAAGTCCATGATCTTGCACACGGGCGGGGTGGCGTTGGGCGAGATTTCAACCAGATCCAGCCCGGCTTCGGCGGCCATGTCCATGGCTTTCGCGGGATGCACGACACCGACGTTTTCGCCATCGGCGCCGATCAGGCGGATTTCGGGGGCGCGGATTTTTTCGTTGACGCGCGGGCCGGTATCACGTTGCGGCGGCGCGTTATGAGGTCTGCGGGCTATGACTGCGATCCTTCTGTCATTGCAAAAAGTGCGGGAACGCTACTGCCCCCGCGCGTGTGATTCAAGGCTTATGCGCGGTATGGCGGCAGGAAAGCCGCTTTTCAAGGCCGCATATTGCAAATGGTCCCTGAAACAGGGGCTTTTGCGGCCTGCGGTGCCCTGCGGGGAGCGCGGCGCAACGTCCTGAAAAGGCTCGGTTGCGGCGGGGTTCCGCCGGTTGCGGGGCTGCGGCGGCGCGCGGCCGCCCGTGCGGCGGCGGCGGCGAAGTTTCCCCTTGAGCGGAACCGCCTGCCGCCCCATTTGGCACAGCAGATGGCGAGAGACCGGCCAGCGGGGCCGGATCGTGGAAGGAGTCCATTATGAAACAGTTGTTGATCGTGATCGCCCTGGGTGTCGCCGCAGTGGCCGGCTACATGATGCTGACCGGCCCCAAGCCGCAGGAAACGGTGCCGCAGGCGGAAGAGGGGCAGAGCAGCACAGTCCCGGAAACGGCCGAAGAGGGCACCGCCCCGGCTGAGCAGGCTGTGGAAGATGCGGCCGAGGCCGTCGAAGGCGCGATCGAGTCCGGTGCCGAAGCTGCCGGAGCGGCGGTTGAGGCGGTGCAGGACACGCTGAACGAGGCTGCAAATGCTGCGGCTGAGGCCGTGGGAGACGCTGTCGAGGCGGCGCAGGAGACGGCTGGTGAAGCTGCTGGCGGCGTCGCCGACCTGGCCGGCGAAGCGGCGGACGCGGCGGATGACGCCGTGGAACAGGCTGGTCAGGCTGCGGATGCCGCAGCGGATGCAGCTGCAGGCGCGGCAGATGCGGCACAGGACGCTGCTGCAGATGCCGCCACGGAGGAGCTGAACACCACCGGCGGTGCGGTTGAGGGCGGCGCGTCCGTGGAAGGCGAAAGCACCACCGGCAGCAACTGACCGGGGCTGCAGCCCGTCAAGCGGCCGTCAGCGGCCGCTAATGTGAACAGGAGGCGGCCGGCCCGGCTGGCCGCCGCATTCCGGGACGTATCAGTGCGGCCGGGCCTGCGCCTGCTGCGCGACCTTCGCCATCTGCTCCAGCGGTGTCTGGCCGCCGGACTGGGGCTGAGACTGGGCCTGAGGCTGGATTTGGGGCGCCAGGAAGGCCAGGAACGTCTCCCAGCCGCCGGCGCTGCTGCCCTGTTTGCGGGCGCGCTGGATCTGCAGCTGCGCAACGCCGACCAGGTCCAGCGGTTTGGAGCCGTCATAGGCGCTGCCGGTGATGCCGGCCAGGTGGCTGCGGAACTTTTGGCCCATCGAATTCAGGAGCAGCATCGGCGCGGTGACCGGGTGGCCGGCCTGCACCAGCTCATCAAACATTTGGTCAATGTCCTGCGGGGCGATGGCGCGGGCGTCATAGCGGGCCTTGATGCCGGCGATCTTCTCGGGGATCGAGGGCTGCACCTGGCCGGGGCGGGACTGGAAGCCTGCCACCGCGGCCTTGACGCGTGCCTTGCCTGCCTCTGTTCTGACCGACATGAAGACCGGCGACTGCCCGGAGGCCAATTCATTCTGCATTGCGAGCTTCTCCGTTCTGGATACTTGGCTCAGGAATACAGAATCATCCCCAACAAATGATAAACGGGAGGCGGCAGCCTCCCGTCAAAACCGTGTCAAAACCTGGGCAGCCTCGCAGCCGCCCAAGTGTCCCCTCAGTCCAGGAACGCCTTTTCCACCACGAAATGCGCGGGCTTGGAGTTGGCGCCCTCTTCGAGACCATAGGTGTTCTCGAACAGGTCCTTGAGCTCCAGGTTGAAGGCCAGGTTGCCGCAGATCATCGCGCGGTCGCTTTCCGGGTTCAGCGGCGGCACGCCGAGTTCGGCAAAGGCCTCGCCGGAACGCATCAGGTCGGTGATGCGGCCCATCTTGGGGCTCTCCTCGCGGGTGGTGGTCGGGTAGTACTTGATCTTCTTCCAGAAGCCTTCGCCGATCACCTCGTTCAGGAGCTCATCGTCCTTCAGGCTCTCGATCAGGCGCTTTCCGTATTCCAGCTCGCCCACCTCGCGGCAGGTGTGGGTGATGATCACCTCGTCGTAATCCTCGTAGGTCTGCGGCTCGCGCAGCAGCGAGGCAAAGGGTGCAAAGCCGGTGCCGGTGGCAAAGAACCAGATCCGCTTGCCGGGCAGCAGCGCGTCATGCACCAGGGTGCCGACCGGCTTGGGCCGCAGGATGATCTCGTCGCCGGGCTTGATGTGCTGCAGCTTGGAAGTCAGCGGGCCGTCCTGCACCTTGATCGAGTAGAACTCCATTTCCTCGTCCCAGGAGGGGGAGGCGATGGAATAGGCGCGCAGCAGCGGCTTCTGCTTGCCGGTCTTGGGGTCCGGGTCGTTCATCAGGCCGATCATCACGAACTCACCCGAGCGGAAGCGCAGCGACGCAGGCCGGGTGCAGCGGAAGGAGAACAGCCGGTCGGTCCAGTGTTTCACCTCGGTCACGGTCTGAGCGTCGGGCAGGGCCGGCACGGCCTTGGCCGGTTTCGGATCGGTTGCGGTGTCGGTCACGGTTGTCATCTCATTCATCGGTTGCACTGCCGGAGGAGTAGCCGGCACCTCTGATTAATCTTTGATACAGGTCAGGAAAAGCCCCGGTTTCGGAAAACCGGCCCCGCGCGTGACGCAACGGCACCGGTTTCAGAGGCATTTCCCAGGTTCGGAGGGGGCTGGCTCAGCGGGCAGCGGTGCTGCCGCGCAGGCGGGCCTGGTAGCTGTGCGCCTTCCAGTCGGCGCGGGCAAGCCATTGATCCTCGGGCTGGCGGGCGGCCAGCTCATCGCTGATCTCCACCTCGTCAAAGCCGGAGCGGCGGGCCATCGCGTACTGGTCGGCCAGCACATGGCCGAAGGCGCGCAGGCGGCCCTCATAGCCCTTCAGCCGCAGCTGGCGGGCCAGGGTAAAGCCGCGGCCGTCGGCAAAGCTGGGGAATTGCACCCGCACCAGTTCGACGCCGTCCAGCGGCACGTCATTCAGGCTGGCATCAGAGGCCAGTTCCAGCACATTGGCGCCGTCAAAGCCGCCGGTCCAGTCATCCTGGGCAAAGCCCGTGTCCGTCACGATAACAGTCATCGTTCAAGCTCCTGTTCGCACGAATTTGCCATCCACCACATGGATGCCGCATTCTTCTTTGTTTTCGCCGCGCCAGCGCCCGGCACGGGGGTTTTCGCCTTCCTTGACCGGGCTGGTGCAGGGCGCGCAGCCGATCGAGGGATAGCCCTTGGCCACCAGCGGATGGCGGGGCAGGCGGTTTTCGTCCATGTAGGCGCGCACGTCCTCGGGCGCCCAATGGGCCAGCGGGTTGATCTTGAGCCGTCCGGTGCCGTCCTCGACTTCAAAGAAGTCCAGAGCAGCGCGGGAGCCGGACTGGAACCGCTTGCGGCCGGTGATCCAGCCTTCATAGCCGTCCAGCGCCTTTTGCAGCGGGATCGTCTTGCGCAGGGTGCAGCAGGCGTCCTTGTCGCTGAAGCGCAAGGCCCCATAGGGGTCCTTTTCGGCGATGTCGTCGGCGCGGATGATGCGCACATTGCGCAGGCCCAGCCGCTCGCTCACCTCCTGCTGATAGAGCAGGGTTTCGGTGAACAGCAGTTCGGTGTCCACGAACAGGACCGGCGTCATCGGGTCGATGATCGCGGCCATGTGCAAAAGCACCACGGATTCCGCGCCGAAAGAGGAGACCAGGGCGATATGCCCTGCGTCCCGCAAAGCGCCCTCCATCACCGAGGTGGCCGAATGGTGGCGGTAGCGCGCATTGAGCGCTTCCGCCTTGGCGGCCAGCTCCCGGTCCCGGGGGCCGATGGGCTCCCCGGCGGGCTTGTTTCCGGCTGAATGGAACATCAGATCAGGCGACCTTTTTCTGAGCCTCGGGATAGAGCGCGGCCTTGAACGGCTCCATGCCGATCCGGCGGTAGGTTTCGAGGAAGGTTTCCTCTGCGCTTTCACGCTGCGCCATGTAGACTTCGACGATCCGCTCCACGGCTGGAACAATCTCGTCATAGGCAAAGCCCGGGCCGGTGCGGGTGCCGATGGCAGCCGTCTCGGTGGCGTCGCCGCCCAGGGTGATCTGGTAGTTCTCCACCCCTGCGCGGTCCAGGCCCAGGATGCCGATGTGGCCCACGTGGTGGTGGCCGCAGGCGTTGATGCAGCCCGAGATCTTGATTTGCAGATGGCCGATGTCGTGCTCCATCTTCAGTTCGTCAAAGCGGGTTGCGATCTCCTGCGCGACCGGGATCGAGCGGGCGGTTGCCAGCGCGCAGTAGTCCATGCCCGGGCAGGCGATGATGTCCGAGATCAGGCCGATGTTGGCGGTGGCCAGGCCGTGCTCTTTCAGCTTGGCGTGGATCGCAGGCAGGTCGTTCTTGTGGACATGCGGCAGGATCACGTTCTGCTGGTGGCTGATGCGCAGCTCGTTGTAGCCGTACTGCTCCGCCAGATCGGCCATCAGGCGCATCTGCTCGGCGCTCGCGTCGCCCGGGGTTGCCCCATGCGCCTTGATCGAGATGGTGGCGATGGCGTGGCCCTCGGCGCGGTGCGCGTGCAGGTTGGTGTCGGCCCAGGCGCGGAACACCGGGTCGTTTGCATAGGCAGCATCGAACACATCGGCCGGGGCGGAGCGGAACTCCGGCGCCTGGAAATGCGTCTTGATCTCTTCCAGCAGTTCCTGGTCGGTGCCGTCGTACTGGCCGCGGATTGCAAGGAAAGCTTCCTCGGTCATCGCGCGGTAGGTGTCGATGCCGTTCTCGGAGACGGTGATCTTGATGCGCGCCTTGTACTTGTTGTCGCGCCGTCCCAGCACGTTGTAGACGGTCAGCACCGCTTCCAGATAGGGCAGCAGATCCGCCTGCGGCAGGAACTCGCGCAGCACCTGGCCGATCATCGGGGTGCGGCCCAGGCCGCCGCCGACGATGACCTTGAAGCCAATCTTGCCGTCCTGTTCCACCACCTGCAGGCCCACGTCATGCGCCTTGATCACGGCGCGGTCGGCGCTGCTGCCGGTGATAGCGATCTTGAACTTGCGGCCCAGGAACTGGAATTCCGGGTGGTCGGTGGACCACTGGCGGATCAGCTCGGCATAGGGGCGGGGATCGGTCAGCTCATCCGCGGCGGCACCGGCGAAATGGTCGGCGGTGGTGTTGCGGATGGTGTTGCCGGAGGTCTGGATGGCGTGCAAGCCAACCTCACCCAGCGCATCCAGCATGTCCGGGATGTCGCGCAGCTTGGGCCAGTTGTACTGGATGTTCTGGCGGGTGGTGAAGTGCCCGTAGCCCTTGTCCCACTTCTCCGCCAGCAGCGCCAATGCGCGCATCTGGTTCGGGTTCAGGGTGCCATAGGGCACCGCGACCCGCAGCATATAGGCGTGCAGCTGCAGGTAAACGCCGTTCATCAGGCGCAGCGGCTTGAACTCGTCCTCGGTGAGGGAGCCGTCGATGCGGCGCTCGACCTGGGCGCGGAACTGGGCGTTGCGTTCTGCCAGGAAGGCTTCGTCGAATTCATTGTACTTATACATTGGCTTCGGCCTCCTGTTTGCCGTGGAAGTAGTTCGAGGGGCCGGTGCGGCGGAATTCCTCGCGGAAGTGGGTCGGCTCGGGGCCGTTCGGGCCTGCCTTGGCGTCGGCCAGATAGGCGCCGACGATCTTGATGTTCTGCTTCTCCGCCTCGATCAGGCGCAGCTGGGCTTCGGCCTCATCGGTGATCAGCTCGGCCTCCGCCATGTTGCGGGTCCAGCCGTTGTCAGCGGTGAAATAGATCACGTCGCCTTCCAGCAGGTCGTTGGCGGTGATGACTTTGGGCGTAAAGGGGCGAGGCATTATGCAAGCTCCGTCTTGAGGTCGTTCAGGGCGGCCGCCGCTTTGCGCGGCGCAAGTCCCAGGAAGGTGAGGGCGGGGCCGTCGAACCCGGCCGCGTCGAGGTCGGCAGGCAGGCGGTCCAGCGTGGTTTCCAGCACCCGCTGTTCGGGGCGGGAGGCGTTTTCGACAATGGTCACCGGCGTCGCGCGGCTGGCGCCATGCATGATCAGGCGGCCCTGCACGAAGCGGGCGGATTTCTTGCCCATGTAGACCGCGGCAACCTCGCCTGGGCGCGCCAGCGCAGCCCAGTCGTGATCGGCAAAGCCCTTCATGTCGTGCCCGGTCAGGAACCGCACCGAAGAGTTGCGGCCGCGCTGGGTCAGGCTCTGGCCGATGCCGGCCACGGCGGCAGAGGCCGCGGTGATGCCGGGGATGATCTGGCTGGCGATGCCGGCGGCTTCCAGCGCGGTCAGCTCTTCATCCAGGCGGGCAAAGACGGTGGGGTCGCCGGCCTTCAGCCGCAGCACCTTCTTGCCGGCCTTGGCGTGGGCCACCAGGCGCGCGCAGATCTCCTCCTGGCTGACCTGCGGGCCAAAGCCCTCCTTGCCGACGTTCTCCAGAACCGCTTGCGCCCCGGCCAGCGCCATGATCTCTGCGCTGACAAGACGGTCATAAAGGATCACGTCCGCCTCTTGCAGCGCGCGCAGGGCTTTCAGGGTCAAGAGCTCCGGGTCGCCGGGGCCGGAGCCTGCAAAGGCAACCTGCCCCGGTACCAGGCAACACATGCCGCCGCGGACGTGAGCGGTGGCATTGACAGCATGTGTCGTGTGTGCGGACATCCCTGTACCCTCTGTGCGGTGTGTTTGACTTGAGGGTAGATATAGGAAATATTCCCGGTATTGCGCTATATGGGCGCTCAAATAAGAACGTTGGTTTTGCTGAGGCGGGATGCCGGGCCGATTGGTCCTCGCAATAGGAGAAAACAGGAATGACGGTGCGGATCGACGGCACGGACCGGAAAATTCTGGCTGAACTGCAGCGGGACGCCAGCCAGTCGCTGGACGAAATTGCCCGCCGGGTGGGGTCTTCCAAGACGCCCGTTTGGAATCGGATCCGCAAGCTGCGCGAGGCCGGGGTGATCGGCCAGCAGACGGTGCTCTTGGACCCGGAGGCGCTGGGGTTCGAGGCCTGTTTCTTTGTCCTCATCCGCACCTCGGAGCATGAGGCGGAATGGCAGGCCAAGTTCCTGCAGGCCCTGCGCGACCGCCCGGAGGTGCAGGAGGCGCACCGGCTGGCGGGCGATATCGACTATATCCTGAAAGTCCGGGTGCAGAACGCGCGTGCCTATGACGTGTTCTACCAGGCGCTGATCTCCGAGGTGAAAGTGCACAACGTGACGGCGCTGTTGTCGATGGAAGAGATCAAATCGACCACCATGCTGCCGCTGGGCGCCTGACCGGCGGCTGCGGTTCTGCGACAGCGGGCAGGACCGGTGTCCTGCCGGCTGTTCCGGTTGTCACAGGGGCGGGCGCAGCAGCAGATGCCGCCCGTCCTGCAGCCGCCAGGGGGATGTCTCACCAGTGGCAGCCTCCGGCATCACGCCGATGTCGGCCAGCAGATGCGGAGATGTTTCCGTCAACCGCTGCAGCTCGTGACGCGGCACCTGCACTGCGTCCTGGGGCGCCGTTGCATGAGGCTCAGCTTTTCTCAGTCCCGTCCGGCCTGCAATCCAGCCAAGCACGCTGCGGGCAAAAGATCCGTGGGGCCGGACGCCTGCGTTTTCACAATATGCAGTCATGGCTATTCCTCCGTTCTGGCCTTTGAGAGGTAGGGCCGGAGAGGCTTGCGCGCAAACCAGTTAAACTCCACCATGGATCAGGAAAACTGACCCATGGTGAAATGATGCGCCTGCCGCCCCTCAATGCCCTCCGCGCCTTCGAAGCCGCTGCCCGCCATGAGGGCTTCATCGCTGCCGCAGACGAGCTGTTCGTGACCCGGGGCGCGATCAGCCGCCAGGTGAAGATCCTGGAGGACCACATCGGCGTGCAGCTGTTCCACCGCAATGCCCGCGGGGTGGAGCTGACGGCGGCGGGGGGGCGGCTCTATCCGGTGCTGACAGAGGCCTTTGCGATGATGCAGCGCGAGGTGGAGCAGATTGCGGCGGATGCCGCGGAGCTGCGGGTGATCTGCCCGCCGACGCTGTCGATCCGCTGGCTGCTGCCGCAGCTGGAGCAGTTCCGGGCCGCGCATCCGGAGATCAAGCTGCAGCTGACCACGGATTTCTACAGCAGCAAGGGGTTCAGGGGGGCGGAATACGATCTTGGCATTTCCGTTGAGAACCGCGTCGGGCGGCCGCCGGACATCGAGGTGCTGCCGCTGTTCGAAATGGTCCTCGCCCCGGCCTGCGCCCCGTCGCTGCTGCCGGCGCTGGAGGCCGGCCCCGCGGCGCTGGCCGGCCAGCGGCTGCTGCACGAAAGCCCGCGCCGCTTCGACTGGGCGACCTGGGTGCAGCATTTCGGGGTGGAGCAGGTGGACCCTGCCAGCGGCGAGGCGTTTCCGAACCTCGACATGGCCACCCGCGCGGCGGTGATGGGGGCCGGCGTGGTGATGGCGGATCTGGTCCTGTGCCACGAGGAACTGGCGCGCGGGGATCTGGTGCTGCCGTTTCCGGAGATGACCTGCGGCACCCCGGACGGCGCCTACGCGCTGATCGGCGAGCGGCAGAAATGGAACGACCCCAAGGTGGCCGCCTTCCGGGACTGGCTGCTGAGCGGCCCCTGCATGGCCGCCGTTTCCGCCCTGCCGCAGTGAGCGCCGGGCGCTGCCGGGCAGGGCGGAGAGGGGGCGCTGCCCCCTCGGCGCTGGGGCGCCTCACCCCCGGAGTATTTTGCCAAAGGTGAAATGGGGGGCGCCGCGCCGCGTCAGCGGCGCTTGGCCCAACCGGGCAAGGGGATCTGTGATCCCTGCTGCGCGGGCGGGAGCGCCCGGGTTTTTAGCTGCGGGTCACCATCAGCCGGGTCAGGCCGTGGAAGTGGTAGCTGTTCGAGTATTCCGGCTCTGCCGCCAGCTTCAGGTCCGGGCAGCGCTCGAACAGGACCGGCAGGGCGATCTCCATTTCCAGCCGCGCCAGCGGTGCGCCGACGCAGAAGTGCAAGCCGCCGCCAAAGCTCTTGTTCACCTTCGGAGGCCTCGACGGGTCGAAGCGGTCCGCCTCGTCCAGCGCCGCCGGGTCGCGGTTGGCGGCCCCCAGCAGCAAGGCCACCTGGTCGCCGCGCTGAAAGGTGTGGCCGAAGACTTCCGCCTCCTCATAGGCGTAGCGGGTGAACATGTGCAGCGGCGGGTCGTATCGCAGGATTTCCTCCACCAGTCCCTCGATGCCTTCCGGTGCCAGCCATTCCGGCTGCCAGCCCTGCTGCAGCATTGTCTTCACGCCGTTGCCCAGCGAATGCACGGTGGCCTCGTGGCCCGCGTTCAGAAGCAGGATGCAGGTGCCGATCAGCTCATCGGTGGAGAGCTTGTCGCCTTCCTCCTCCGCCGCGATCAGCCGGGTGATCAGGTCATCGCGGGGGTCGTTTCTGCGCTGCTCGATATAGCCGCGCAGAAAGTCCGTGAACTCCTGCGAAGCCTGGGCTGCTGCGTGTTCGGTTTCTTCCGTGCGCGCTGCCTGGTACATCGCCACCATCTTGTGCGACCAGTCCAGGAGCTGCGGCGCCATCTCCTCCGGCACGCCCAAAAGGCGGCAGATGGTGATCACCGGCACCTGGGTGCAATAGGCGTCCAGCAGGTCAAAGGGCTGGTCCGGGAAGGCATCAATCAGCTGGTGGCACAGATCCTTGATGCCCGGCTCCAGCGCCGTAATCTCGCGCGAGGTGAAGGCGCGCAGCACCAGGCGGCGCAGGCGGGTGTGGCGGGGCGGTTCGGCATCGAGCATCGAATGCGCCTCCACCGCCAGGAAGGGGGCGAGATGGGCGGGACCCTCCGTGCGCAGCTCCTCCGGCACCTCGCGGCCAAAGCGGCGGTCGCGCAGCAGCATGTGCACGGCGGAATGCCCGAAGGCAGCCATCATGCCGTAGTCCTGCCAGTAGTGCAGCTGGCCGCCGGCGCGGGCGGCGGCATAGAAGGGATAGGGGTCCTGCACGAAGGCGGGATCGGTGGGGGATTGGATTAAAGTCTTCATATACCGGTTGTTGCCGTTGCATCTGGTCAATGCAAGGGGCGCTTTGATATCGTGCCGTAATGAAAACACAGCACTTCCTTCGCTGGAGCCTGCCTGCCGGGTTCCTTCTGGCCGTGGCGGCATTGGCGCTGGCGGTCTGGTCGTACGGCTACCGCCAGGCGCTGGACAGCCTGGCCGAGCGCAGCGCTGCCGACCTGGCCCTGGCCTCGGACCGCGTCAGCACGCAATTGCAGGTCTATCAGGAGCTGGCGGTGCTGACCGCCGAACACCCGGTGCTGGCGGATCTTTCCACTGGGGCCCAGCGGCTGGAGGCCGCGGATCTGTTGCGCGCGATGGCGGACAAGACCGCGGCCCTGGATGTCTTCTTTGCCGCCAGCAGCGGACGGGTGCTGGCCGCCGCCGAAGGGGTCACCGGGGACAGCGTGGCGCAGCAGGACTATTTCATCCGGGCCATGCAGGGTGCCCTGGGCACCGGACATGGGGTGCTGCAGCCCGAAGAGAGGCGCGCGTATTTCTACGCGGCTCCGGCCTTTGCCCCGGATGGCGGGGTGCGGGGGGCGCTGGTGGTGGTCGCTGACGTGGAAGATGTGGAGCAGACCTGGCGCGGCTCGCTGCCGGCGGTGTTCTTTACCGATCAGGGCGGCGAGGTGTTCATAGCAAACCGCTCGGAACTGCTGTTCTGGCAGCGTGGTGCGGAGGGGCAGAGCCCGAGCGTGACGGGCAGGGATTTCTATGCCGGGCATGAGATTTGGAGCCTGCAGGGCAGCCCGTACTTGCCGCAGCAGGCCCTGCATCTTTCGGTCGAATTGCCGGTGATCGGCATGACCGGCGAAATCCTGGTGGATGTGGCCCCGGCCCGGCGGATCGCGGTGCTGCAGGCGGCGGCGCTGGCGGCGGTGTGCCTGGCCTTTGGCGCCATGCTGTTCATCGTGATGGAGCGGCGGCGCACCCTGGCGGAAGCCAACGCGGTGCTGGAAAGCCGGGTTGAAAAGCGGACCAAGGCCTTGTCCCTCGCCAATGACCAGCTGCGCCGTGAGGTGCGCGAGCGCGAGGAGGCCGAGGCGGCGCTCAAACGCGCGCAGGAGGAGCTGGTGCAGGCGGGCAAGCTGTCGGCCCTGGGGCAGATGTCGGCGGGGATCAGCCATGAGCTCAACCAGCCGCTGATGGCGATTCAGCAGTATGCCGAGAACGGCGCTGCCTTCCTGGAGCGCGGCAAGGCGGAGCGCACGGCAGAGAACCTGGGGCGGATTTCGGACATGGCGGCGCGGATGGCGCGGATCATCAAGAACCTGCGCGCCTTTGCCCGCAACGAAAGCGAGCCGATGGGGCAGGTCGATCTGGTGCAGGTGATCAGCGCTGCGGCAGAACTGACCGCGCCGCGGCTGAAGGCGGAGCAGGTGGACCTGCGCTGGCAGCCTGCGGACTATCCCGCGCCGGTCTATGCCTGGGGCGGCGAGGTGCGGCTGACGCAGGTCTTCGTGAACCTGATCAACAACGCGGCGGATGCGATGCAGGGGCAGGTGGAGAAGGTGATCTCGATCTCCATCGTGACCGGCGCGCGGCTGCAGGTGCGGGTGCAGGACAGCGGCCCGGGCATCAAGGAGCCGGAGAAGATGTTCGAACCGTTCTATTCCACCAAGGTGGTCGGCAGCTCCGAGGGCATGGGGCTGGGGCTGTCGATTTCTTATGGTCTGGTGCAGAGCTTTGGCGGCAATATCCGCGGTACCAACACCGGCGGCGGCGCGGTGTTCACCGTCGAGCTGGAGCCGTGGAGCGACGCCGGGCAGAGGGATGACGCCGCATGATCCGCAAGGTGCTGCTGGTGGATGACGATGCCGCGGTGCGCGAAGCGCTGGCGCAGACGCTGGAGCTGAACGACCTGGAAGCGGTCACCGCGGGGTCCTTTGTGGCGGCGAAGGACCATATCACTCGCGAATTTGCGGGGGTTATCGTCTCGGACCTGCGGATGCCGGGGCGGGACGGGTTTCATCTGCTCGACTATGCCCGCAGCGTCGATGAGGAACTGCCGGTGGTGCTTCTGACCGGCGAGGGCGACATCCCGATGGCGGTGAAGGCGATGTCGCAGGGAGCGTTCGACTTCCTGGAGAAACCCTGTGCCGCTGCCGACTTCCTGCCGGTGCTGGAGCGCGCGCTGAAGACCCGGGCGCTGGTGCTGGAGAACCGGCGGCTGAAGCGGCAGCTAGAAACCGGCGATCCGGCCTCGCGGCTGCTGTTCGGCAGCTCGCCGCAGGCGGAGGAAATGCGGCAGCGGGTGCGGGCGGTGGCGCCGACCGGGGCGGAGGTGCTGGTCACCGGCGCGCCGGGCAGCGGCATTTCCAAGGTGGCGGAGGTCATCCACCTGATGTCGCCTGCGGGCCAGGGGCCGTTTGTGAAGCGCCCCGCCGCCGGGCTGGCGGCGGAGACGGTGGCGGAGCTGTGCCAGGAGGCGGCGGGCGGGTCGCTGTTCCTGGACGAGGTGCAGGCGCTGCCGGAGGCGGCGCAATATGCGCTGCTGGCGCAGCTGGAGCAGGGCTGCGGGGTGCGGATCATCGCGGGCTCCAGCGCCGATCTGGCGGGCAAGGCGGAGGCGGGCGCATTCAGCCCGGACCTGTTCTACCGGCTGGACGTGATGCGGGTGCGGATCCCGTCGCTGGCGGAGCGGCCGGGCGATATCCCGGTGCTGTTCCGGCATTACGTGGCGCAGGCGGCGGAGCAGGCGGGGATCGAGCCGCCGGAGATCGGCCAGGAGCATCTGGCCGCATTGATGGCGCAGGACTGGCCGGGCAATGCGCGCTCCTTGATGTCGGCGGCGATGCGGTTTGTGCTGGGGATGCCGGAGGAGGCCGCCGCCGCTGCGGGACTGGGGCTGGCAGAGCAAATGGCGCAGGTGGAGCGCTCGCTGCTGATTGCGGCGCTGGGGCGGGCCAACGGGCGCGCGGCTGCGGCCGCGGAAGCCCTGAAGCTGCCGCGCAAGACGTTTTATGACAAGCTGGCCCGCTATGGCATCCGGCCCGAGGATTACCGCCGCTGAGGGCGCTGAGGGCGGACGGGGGCGGGTCGTCAGGTCCGGCGGTGATGCCGGGATATTGAAGGAGGCGGCGCCGCCGGGAAGCCCCAAGGGGCCATGGGCGGAGGGAGGACGGGGGTCGCAAGCCCCCATGTCCGCTGAAGCCTTCGGTGCGGGACGCCCCTGCACCCGATGAAGAGGTGGTCTTGGGGGCCCTGTGATCTCCTGGTTGGTGCGGGGTGTCAGTCCGCACCGGTGTCGCGACGGATGGCAGTATTGCAGCGCGGGGTTAAGGCCGGGAAAGCGGGGCGTGCGGCGGGCGCGCAACACCTTGGCGGGCTTCCAAGGATAAGCGCTCTGTTAGGTGCGCTCTTGGGCCGTGCCGCGTGTGGCACGGCCCGCGCCCGACCTCCCCCCCGGGAGGGCGCTTCGCACCCGCCCGAGGCCGGTCGCGGGCCTGATGTTGCAGACAGGCCGCCTGTTGATTCCCCTTTTCATTTTGTCCGGCGCTAACATTTGTGCGGTTTTCCGCACAAAGCCCGAAATACCTTGTGCGGGATTTCGCACAGCTTTTTATCCGTATTGCCGGGACGCATTCAGAGACGTCCGTAAGCATCTGTCAAATTGCGGAAATTCCGGATGGCAGATGATTCCCGAATCAATTCTTGAGCGGTTTTCCGCAACTTGGGATGCTTTGGGCGGGCTTCAGCCATGCGCTGAAAGCAACATCGAATTTTCGAATGACTTTCTGGGAGGAAAGAGATGAAATTCCTGACCACTGCTGCAACCGCACTGGCACTGGCTGTTTCCGCAGGCGCCGCAAGCGCTGCCTGTGACGATGGCGAGATCGTGGTGAAATTCAGCCACGTCACCAACACCGACAAGCACCCCAAGGGGATTGCCGCGTCGCTGCTGGAAAAGCGCGTGAACGAGGAAATGAACGGCACCATGTGCATGGAGGTCTACCCGAACTCCACGCTGTACAACGACAACAAGGTGCTGGAAGCGATGCTGCAGGGCGACGTGCAGCTGGCCGCGCCGAGCCTCTCGAAGTTCGAGAAGTTCACCAAGCAGTTCCGCCTGTTCGACCTGCCGTTCATGTTCAAGAACATCGAAGCCGTGGATGCCTTCCAGGCGTCCGAGACCGGCCAGGAGATGCTGAACTCGATGCAGCGCCGCGGCCTGCAGGGCCTGGCCTACTGGCACAACGGCATGAAGCAGATGTCGGCCAACAAGCCGCTGGTGGAGCCGTCGGATGCCAACGGGCTGAAGTTCCGGGTGCAGTCCTCCGACGTGCTGGTGGCGCAGATGGAAGCGATCGGCGGCTCGCCCCAGAAAATGGCGTTCTCGGAAGTCTACGGCGCGTTGCAGCAGGGTGTTGTGGACGGCCAGGAAAACACCTGGTCCAACATCTACGGCAAGAAGTTCTTTGAGGTGCAGGACGGCGTGACCGAGACCAACCACGGCGCGCTGGATTACCTGGTGGTGACCTCGGTCGACTGGCTGGACAGCCTGGAGCCGGAAGTGCGTGACCAGTTCCTGACCATCCTCAAGGAAGTGACCGCGGTGCGGAATGCCGAGTCGACCAAGGTGAACGGCGAGGCCAAGCAGGCGATCATCGATGCCGGCGGCGTGGTGCGCGAGCTGACCCCTGAGCAGCGTGCGGCCTGGGTCGAGGCGATGAAGCCGGTGTGGGAGAAATTCGCAGGCGACGTCGGCCAGGAGAAGATCGACGCCGCGCAAGCCATCAACGCAGGCCTGTAATCCGGGCCTGTCCGGGGTGCCGCCACGGGCGCCCCGTTCCCGCAGGCGGCGCGGGGATCCGCCGCCTGCACCCCTTTCCGCAAAACTTGGGAGGCAGCCATGGCGGGGTCCAGAACCGGCCCGAGCGGGCTTATCAACTCACTCGAAGAAACCCTGATCGCGCTCCTCCTGGGGCTGATGACGGCGATTACATTCGCCAATGTGATCGCGCGCTTCGTGTTCAATTCCAACATTCTGTGGGCGCTGGAGCTGACCGTGTTCCTGTTTGCCTGGCTGGTGCTTCTGGGCGCGTCTTATGCGGTGAAGACCCATGCGCACCTGGGCGTCGATGCCATCGTCAACATGCTGGCGCCCGGCGCGCGCAAGGCGGTTGGCCTGTTTGCCGCCGGCTGCTGCATCGTGTTCTCGCTCTTGTTGCTGAAGGGCGCCTATGACTACTGGGCGGTGTTTGCCGATCTGCCGCCCACCTCGGGCCGCTGGTTCCCGACGGGGCTGGATTTCAAGGCCCGCTCGCAGAGCTTCTATGAGGTGCAGGACGTGCCGATGGTGGCGGTCTTCAAGTTCCTGGAGGACCTGATCAACTACGGTGACTCCTACGAGAAACTGCCGAAAGTGGTGCCTTATGTGGTGCTGCCGGTGTCGATGCTGCTCTTGGTGTTCCGCTTCATCCAGGCGGCGTTCCAGATTGCCCGCGGCGAGGCGGACCGGCTGGTCGCCAGCCATGAAGTTGAAGATGAAATTGCAGAAGTGCAGGCGCAGCGCGGGGAGCATGACTGATGGAAGTGGTAATCCTCTTTGCGATGGTGATCGGCCTGTTGCTGATCGGGGTGCCGATTGCGGTGTCCCTGGGCCTCAGCTCCACCATTTTCCTGCTGATCTATTCCGACAGCTCGCTGGCGTCGGTGGCAGGCACGCTGTTTGAAGCCTTTGAAGGGCATTTCACCCTGCTGGCGATCCCGTTCTTCATCCTGGCCTCCAGCTTCATGACGACGGGCGGCGTGGCGCGGCGGATCATCCGCTTTTCCATCGCCTGTGTCGGCCACCTGCCGGGTGGTCTGGCGATTGCGGGGGTGTTTGCCTGTATGCTGTTTGCGGCGCTGTCCGGGTCGTCTCCGGCAACCGTGGTGGCCATCGGCTCCATCGTGATCGCAGGCATGCGGCAGGTGGGCTACACCAAGGAGTTCGCGGCTGGCGTCATCTGTAACGCAGGCACCCTGGGCATCCTGATCCCGCCCTCCATCGTGATGGTGGTCTATGCGGCGGCGGTTGAAGTGTCCGTGGGCCGGATGTTCCTGGCGGGTGTCATCCCGGGTCTGCTGGCCGGTCTGTTCCTGATGGTCACCATCTACGTGATGGCCAAGGTCAAGAACCTGCCCAAGGGCGAGTGGAAGGGCTGGGGCGAGATCATCACCTCGGGCCGCGAGGCTGGCTGGGGGCTGTTCCTGATCGTGATCATCCTGGGCGGCATCTATGGCGGTATCTTTACGCCCACAGAAGCGGCGGCGGTGGCGGCGGTCTATGCCTTCCTGATTGCGAGCTTCGTCTACAAGGACATGGGGCCGCTGTCGAACGGCGAGGGCGCGGCCAAGACGCCGCTGATCAAGAAGCCTTATGCGCTGGTCACGGCGTTCTTCCACAGCGACACCAAGCACACGCTGTTCGAGGCGGGCAAGCTGACCGTGACGCTCTTGTTCGTGATCGCAAACGCGCTGATCCTGAAGCATGTTCTGACCGACGAGCAGGTGCCGCAGCATATCGCCAACGCGATGCTGTCGGCGGGCTTTGGCCCGATCATGTTCCTGGTGGTGGTGAACGTGATCCTGCTGATCGGCGGCCAGTTCATGGAGCCCTCGGGCCTGCTGGTCATCGTGGCGCCGCTGGTGTTCCCGATTGCCATCGAGCTGGGCATCGACCCGATCCACCTGGGCATCATCATGGTGGTGAACATGGAGATCGGCATGATCACCCCGCCGGTTGGCCTGAACCTGTTTGTGACCTCGGGCGTGGCGGGGATGCCGATGATGGGCGTGGTGCGGGCGGCCCTGCCGTTCCTGGCGGTCTTGTTCGTGTTCCTGATCCTGATCACCTATGTGCCCTGGCTGTCCACCGTGCTGCCAAACGCGGTGATGGGGCCGGAAATCATAACCAACTAGGCGGTCTGCCAAAAAAGAAACGCCCCGGGAAACCGGGGCGTTTTTCATTTCAGGGCAGGGGCGCTGCCCCTCTTGTCCCTTCGGGCCAATTCACCCCGGAGTATTTAGGCAAAGAAGAAAACTGATTGGCTTCATCTTTCCTGAAAATACTCAAATCCGAAGCCCGCGCCGCAGCGCGCCGTTCAGCTGGTTTCCAGCGCGGTGATGATCGGGGAGAAGTCCGCAGCCTTGAGGCTGGCGCCGCCCACAAGCGCGCCGTCGACGTTGGAGACGGCGAAGATTTCCGGGGCGTTGGACGGTTTGACCGAGCCGCCGTAGAGCAGGCGGATGCTGTCTGCGGTCTCAGCCCCGAAGCGGGCGTTGAGTTCGGCGCGCAGGAAATCGTGCACCTCTGCGATCTGCTCCAGTGTCGGGACCTTGCCGGTGCCGATGGCCCAGACCGGTTCATAGGCGATCACGGTGTCGGCACCGGTGGCAGAGGCCGGGACAGAGCCGGCCAGTTGGGTGCCCACTACTTTCAGCGTGTCGCCGGCTTCGCGCTCCGCCAGGGTTTCGCCGATGCAGACTACGGCGGTGAGGCCCTCGCCGATGGCCGCCTCAGCCTTGGCGCAGACCTGGGCGTCGCTTTCGCCGTGGTCGGCGCGGCGTTCGGAGTGGCCGAGGATCACGGCGGAGGCGCCTGCGTCCTTGAGCATCGCAGCTGACAGGTCGCCGGTGTGGGCGCCTTCAGGTTTTGCGTGGCAGTCCTGGCCGCCGATCGCGACTGCGCTGCCTTGAGCGGTGTCCGCGGCGCGCGACAGCAGGGTGGCGGGCGGGCAGATCAGGATGTCTGCGGCCGGGGCGGGGTGGCTTTCAGCCAGGGCCGCCAGTTCAGCGAGGTTTTCGCCGGTGCCGTTCATCTTCCAGTTGCCTGCTGCCAGTTTCCGCCGCATGGGGGTGCCTCCGAATGTCCTGTCTGGGCGTGACTGGTAGCACCCGGAGCCGGGCGGCGCAATTCGCTTGCAGGGTGAGCGGTGATGCAAAAAGGGCGGGGAAGACCCCGCCCGGTGGATTTTGCCCTGGAGCGCCGGATCAGGTGCCGGGCGCTTCCTTGAAGGAGATCGACTCGCCGCAGCCGCAGGCCTCGGCGACGTTGGGGTTGTTGAACTTGAAGCCGCTTTCCAGCAGCGTCACCTCATAGTCGATTTCGGTGCCGAACAGGAACATCTGCGCCATCGGCGCGATCAGGATGCGGGCACCGTCCTGCTCGACCACCTCGTCGTTGGGGTCGGCCTGGTCGACATATTCCATGGTGTATTCCATGCCCGCGCAGCCGCCCTTCTTGACGCCGATGCGCAGGCCGGCGCGGCCGTCCTTCTGCATCAGCTTGGCGATCTGCGCCGCCGCCTTGGGCGTCATTGTCACAGCCTGCTTGCCGGGAATTCCAAACATCCGGGTCTCCAAAATTCGCGCGTTACTTTTTATCTAGGAGTCTCTGGCCGCTGTCTCAAGAGCGCCCGGGCACAGGACCGGCGCGGCGGGCATGCCGCACCGCGCAGGTCCGGACCCGCGGCTTACATGAAGCCGAGCTCGAGCCGGGCCTCGTCGGACATCATCTCCATGCCCCAGGGCGGCTCCCAGGTGAGCTGCACATCGACGCTTTTGACGCCGGGCACCGGCGAGACCGCATCTACGATCCAGCCCGGCATCTCGCCCGCCACCGGGCAACCGGGGGCGGTCAGGGTCATGATGATCTTCACATCGTTCTCGTCATTGATGTCGATCGTGTAGATCAGGCCCAGCTCGTAGATGTTCACCGGGATTTCCGGGTCATAGACGGTGCGGCAGGCATCGGCCACGGCCTCGTACAGCGGGTGGCTGACGGAGGAGGGCGCGATCAGCGGTGCGCCTTCAAGCGGTTCGGAAGGATTGGTCATGATGGTCCCGGTCTGATTTTCCGACGGTTTATATAGGAAATGTGGGGCCCGGCGTCCAGAGGGGCAGCGCGCGGTCGCAGGCAGGATCTGCCTGTCAACTTTGCGTGAGTATTTGATTTGGGCGGAGTTCTGCGCTAATCTGTTGCTCTCCCATGAAGTTTTGAGAGCTGCCTGGACGCAGCGGCTGGATGTAATACGCCGGCCGCGGGGGGTGTCCGGCGGGAACGGGGGAGGGAGAGCCATGCCAAAGCCGACCGCCCGCGTACGGGCTGCCGTGACCGCCGTGCTGGCGTTCGCCACGATGCTGGGAAGTGCTGCCGCGGCCCATGCCCAAAGTGACTGGAGGTGGCAGCTGACGCCTTTTGTGCTGGCGCCCTCGGTGGAAAGCACCACCGAGCTGGGCCGGGCCGGGGGCGATGTCTCCTTTGATGCCAGCGACGTGTTCGACCAGCTGCAAGCGGGTGGAATGCTGCAGTTTGAAGGCAGGCACAGCAGCCGTTTCGGGTTCCGGCTGCGGTATTCCCTGCTGGACGCGGACGCAGACGCCAGCAGTTCTGCCGGCGAGCTGCCGGTGACCTATGACCAGAATGTGGCCGAAGCGGTGCTGACCTACAGCTTCGGGCGCGGGCGGGACAGTTTCGAGCTGTTCGGCGGCGTGCGCCATTGGGATGTGGACGTGATTGCCCGCTTGCCCGGCGGCACCTTGCGCCGGGGCGCGGACTGGACCGACCCGATTGCCGGGCTGCGCTGGCAGCGCAGCCTGTCGCCGGATTTCAGCATCCTGCTGGAGGGCGACATCGGCGGGTTCGGAGTGGGGTCTGATCAGAGCTGGTCGGCCATGGGCGGGCTGGTCTATGACCGCTGGGAGCGTGCCTCGATCTACGTGATGTACCGCGGGCTGGGGGTCGATTACGAGGAAGGCACCCGCGGCACCAGCAGTTTCTTCCGCCATGATGCGGTGACCCACGGGCTGCTGGCGGGCGTGGGGTTCCGGTTCTGAGGGGCGGCCGCTGCGGCCGGTCCCCTTAGTCGTTGATGTCGTGATCGAAGGTCTTGACCTGGCCCTTGGGCAGGGCAAACAGCCGTTTCAGCAGCAGCCAGGCCGCCAGCGACAGGCCGGCAAAGATCAGCAGCAGTAAGGGCAGGCCCCAGCTGCCGCCGGACACCAGCAGCAGCAGCGCGACCGCGGCGGCGCCAATGGCGAAGCCGAGGAAGACAAAGCCCGGCACGAGGATTTCGAGGATGCCCAGCACCAGCGCCGCTGCACCCCAGACCCACCAGAGCGTCCAGATCCCGCCGTCCATCATCACTTGCTTCCCTTCAGCAGCTTGAAGGCGTCGCCAAAAGCCTCCAGCGCGTGGGCCGGCACCACGATGGTCTGCTTGCCGTCGCCGTTCCCCAGCGCATTGAGCGCCTCGACCTGTTTCAGCGCCACCTGGTACTGCGCCGCCTCCAGCCCGTTGTCGCGGATCGCCTGGGCAACGACACCGGTGGCATAGGCCTCGGCGTCGGCCTGGATGCGGCGGGCCTTGGCGGTCTGCTCGGCGGCGTAAAGCTCGGCATCGGCGGCCAGTTCGACGGCGCGCTTCTGGCCCTCGGCCTCGGTCACCTGGGCGCGGCGGGCGCGTTCGGCATTGAGCTGCTGCAGCATGGCGTCGCGGGTGGCCTGGTCGAGGTTCACGTCCAGGATCTCGGCGCGGGTCACTTCGATGCCCCAGTCATCCACCGCGCTTTCGACGCTTTCCTGGATGCGGGCGATCAGCTGGGCGCGGTTCGATTGCACCTCGTCCAGGTCCATCTTGCCGATCTCGGCGCGCACGATGCCGGCCACGGTGGTGGCAATGGCGCCGTCGACGTCGCGGATCCGGTAGACGGTCTTTTCCGGCTCCAGGATGCGGTAGAACACCGAGGTGTCGATCTGCACCAGCACGTTGTCCTTGGTGATCGCGTCCTGGGTCGCGTTCGGCAGCTGGCGTTCCAGGATCGAGATCTTGTGGCGGGCCACGTCCAGGAAGGGCACGATGAAGTTGATGCCCGGCCCCAGCACCGAATGCAGGCGGCCAAAGCGCTCGACCACGTATTTCTCCGACTGGGGCACGATCTTGACCCCTTTGAGCGCGACGATGATCAGGAGGAGGGCACCCAGCAGGTAGAGCAAATTGCCGGACAGCAGGTCGAGCAGGTCGTTTTCGGTCATGAATATGCTTTCTGTTTCAAACCTCTGCGCGCAGGATCTTGCGGGGGCGAACGGAGGTCAAGGAAAACCGCGGATCAGCTGGCAGCGGGTTTGATCCGGCGCGCCGGGGCGGGGCGGACGCGGTTCTCGATCTCGTCGTAGATCAGCGCGGCGATGTTCTTGGAGGAGGTCGTCTCGATGCCTTCCAGCCCGGGGGAGGAGTTCACCTCCAGCACCTTGGGGCCGGTTTCTGAGCGCAGCAGGTCGACGCCGGCCACATTGAGGCCAAAGGCGCGGGCAGCGCGCACGGCGGTGCTGCGTTCCTCCTTGCTGATGCGCACCGGTGCGGCGCTGCCGCCCAGGTGCAGGTTGGAGCGGAAATCGCCATCGGCGCCGGAGCGTTTCATCGCCGCCACCACCTTGGCGCCGACCACGAAGCAGCGGATGTCCTCGCCCGCGGCCTCCTTGACGAACTGCTGCACTAGGAAGTTGGCCTTGAGGCCGCGGAAGGCGGTGATCACGCTTTCGGCGGCCTTCTTGGTTTCGGCCAGCACCACGCCTTTTCCTTGCGTGCTTTCCAGCAGTTTGACGATCAGCGGCGCGCCGCCCACGATCTGGATCAGGCTGCCGGTATCCTTGGGTGAGGCGGCAAAGGCGGTGGCGGGCATGCCGATCTTGTTGCGGGCCAGAACCTGATGCGCGTGCAGCTTGTCGCGGCTGGCAGTGATGCCATCGGAGCCGTTGACGCAGAAGGTGCCCAGCGCCTCGAACTGGCGCAGCAGCGCGGTGCCGTATTGGGTGACCGAAGCGCCGACCCGCGGGATCACCGCGTCATAGCGGGGCAGGCGCTTGCCGTCATAGTGGATTTCCGGCGCCAGCGCGTTGATCGCCATGTAGCAGCGGGTGGTGTCGATCACCTCCACTGTATGGCCGCGCTTCTCGCCCTCGTCGACCAGGCGGCGGGTGGAGTAATTGTCCTCGCGGCTGAGCACGGCAATTCGCAGCGCCCGCTTGGGGGCGGTCTTGCGGATGCTGGCGGAGGAATAGACCGAGTAGTCGAGCTGCGGCTGGCAGAAGCGCTCGCCCGGCACGACCGTCATGTTCTCGGTCAGTGCCTGGCGGCCCAGCAGCATGTGCTTGGCCATGCCGCGCCGGTCGGTCAGCGTCAGCTCCACTGTCCAGGTCTGGCCCGCGACCTCCAGCCCGGTCTGGATCACATAGCGCATTTCCTTCTCGCCGTTGGAGGAGGTGACCTCGCGGCGGTCGGTGATTGGGGCGGAGCAGGGGATCTCCAGATCGTACTGGCCGGGGATCGGGTGCACCATGAAGCGCACCTTGGGGGCGTTCTGCGGCCCGAAGGTCTCAATCTCGGTGGCGTGCAGCGAGGAGGTGCGGGCCCCGGTGTCGACCTTGGCGCGCAACGCGGGCAGCCCCAGTTCCGGCAGGCTGACCCACTCCTCCCATCCGAGTTTCAATTGCGGCGCGGGGTCTGCTGTGGACATGCGCGGGGCTCCTTGGCATTAGGGGGAATCACCGGTGTGCCGGTGTCATGGTAACGGCAGGAATACGAGATGGCAGAGCTTTTCAACTTTGAACTGAAGGCAACCGACGGCAAGGCGCGCACGGGGGTGATCAACACGCCGCGCGGCGAGATCCGCACGCCAGCGTTCATGCCGGTTGGCACTGCCGGGACCGTCAAGGCGATGATGCCGGAAAGCGTGCGCGCCACCGGCGCCGACATTCTGCTGGGCAATACCTACCACCTGATGCTGCGCCCGACCGCGGAGCGCATCGACCGTCTGGGGGGGCTGCACAAGTTCATGAACTGGGAGCGGCCGATCCTGACCGACTCGGGCGGGTTCCAGGTGATGTCGCTGGCCGGCCTGCGCAAGCTGACCGAGAAAGGCGTGACGTTTAAGTCCCACATCGACGGCTCCCGGCATGAGCTGACGCCGGAACGCTCGATGGAGATCCAGCGGTTGCTGGGCTCCGACATCGTGATGTGTTTCGACGAGTGTCCGGCGCTGCCTGCGGACCGCGACCGCATCGCCGAGTCGATGCGGCTGTCGATGCGCTGGGCGGAGCGCAGCCGCGAGGCCTTCGGAGACCGGCCTGGCCATGCGCTGTTCGGTATCCAGCAGGGCGGGCTGGAGCAGGACTTCCGCGAGGAAAGCGCCGGGGCGCTGAAGGAGATCGGCTTTGACGGTTACGCGGTTGGCGGCCTGGCGGTGGGCGAGGGGCAGGAGGCGATGTTCGGCTGCCTCGATTTTGCGCCGGACATGCTGCCGCAGGACAAGCCGCGCTATCTGATGGGGGTGGGCAAGCCCGACGACATCGTCGGCGCCGTGGCGCGCGGGATCGACATGATGGACTGCGTGCTGCCGTCGCGGTCGGGGCGCACCGGCCAGGCGTTCACCCGCTATGGCGTCGTGAACATCAAGAACGCCCGGCACCAGGACGATCCGCGGCCGCTGGATGAGCAGTGTTCCTGCCCGGCGTGCTCCAACTACTCCCGCGCCTATCTGCACCATGTGTTCCGCAGCAACGAGATGATTTCGGGGATGCTGCTGACCTGGCACAACCTGCATTACTTCCAGGAGATCATGGCAGGCATGCGGGAGGCGATTGCGGCAGGCACGTTTGAGGCCTGGCAGAAGGACTTTCACGACACCCGCGCGCAAGGCGATATTGAGCGGTTGTGAGCCGGCTTACCTGAAGACCACTGCGAACTTGTCCGGATAAATCCGCTGCTCCGGCGCGTCTTTGCTGTGCGCCGGAACGCTGGGCGTGATGACGCGGGCGGATTTGACGGCAGAGGGGCCGATTTCGGCCTGGCATTCAACGCCGAGATCCGCCTGCGGGCCGTCATGGATCGGGATCCGGACACGGTGCGGCGCAGAGAAGCGGGTGGTGGCCCCCCGGTACGTCAGGGTGCAGTCCGCCTGCTCGACTTCAGCGATTGCGGAGCCCGACCGGAAGGCGGCCCTGATGATCGCGTCTTCGTAGCTGATGATCTCCGCGCTGTGGCGGGTGGCGATTGTCTTGGCCTCTTCAGGCGGCGTGTAGGTGGGACCGCACGCCGCCAAAGAAACCAACGCGGCTATGGCGCTGGAGGCCTTCCGCATCACTGGCTCTCGCTGAGCTTGAGGGCAATTTCGCTGCGGTAAGCGAATTCGTCTTTGGACGGGTCGCGTGTCGACTTGGCGACGCCTTTGGCAATTGCAACTGCGAGGGCACCGACGAGGCCGCCGCCAGACGATTGCGTGGCTTGAAGCCGGGCCAGCGTCTCGTTGTAGGGCGCAACAGTTTCCGCCACGGACATTCCGCCAGCATCGCAAGAGATATGCACCGGGTCAGTTTTGCCCCGGTAGGTCGGCAATTCGACAAGCGCGGGCGTAACGACGCGGGTGGAATAGCCGGTGCCGCGGATCTTGCAGGCGGCGCCTTTTACCTCGACCTTCTTTTTGCCTTCCTCGCGGATGGTCCGGATTGCGGAGGTCGAAAAGCTGTCCACGTTGGTCCGCGCGGTCTGGCTGGAGAATGCAACCTTTTGCGGCGGCGTTTCGATCGGTGCATAGGACATGCAGCCCGAGACGGTGAGTGCAAATGCAATCGGAAGAATATTACGGAACATTGATTTTCCCTTGTTTTTGGCTGTGATTGAAAATGTCTTCAATCAAGTCAACGCTATGGCGAAAAACGCCAAAATCTCATGGGGTGTGTTGCCGATTTGCCGGGCGTTTCAAGCGCGGCTTTGAAGCCTAGCAGAAGAAGCCCGGCGAGACCTGCGCGCAGGGGGATGTTGAGCGGTTGGCATAGCGCACAATTGAACAGTCTGCTGTGCGCAGGTGAGCAGCTGTTCTGGCCGGCCCACGCTTGAACGCAGGGGGCGGAATGCACAGCTCCTTTCCGGCAACATTCCTGTTGCTGGAAACTTTGACCGGAGGGAAATCCCCGTGAGCCAAGAATTGTTTTCCGCCAGCGCTGCTGGTGCAATTGAGCTGCGTAACCGCATTGTCATGGCGCCGCTGACCCGCAACCGGGCCGATGATGAAACCGGCGAGGTGCTGGACCGGCATGCGGAATATTATGCCCAGCGGGCGGGCGCCGGCCTGATCATCACCGAGGGCAGCCAGATCAGCCCCGAGGGCAAGGGCTATATCCAGACCCCCGGCATCCACACGGCGGCGCAGGCCGCGGCCTGGCGCAAGGTCACCGATGCGGTCCATGCAAAGGGCGGCAAGATTGTCATTCAGCTGTGGCATGTCGGGCGGATCACGCATGAGTCGCTGCTGCCCGAAGGCACCAAAGCTGTGTCTTCCACCGATGCCGCGGCAGAGGCCCAGACCTTCACCCATGAAGGGTTTGTGCCGACGGCCAAGCCGCAGGCGCTGAGCGCAGAAGGCATTCAGCGTGTGGTTGCCGACTATGTGCAGGCCGCAAAATACGCAAAGGACGCAGGGTTCGACGGTGTCGAGCTGCATGCCGCCAACGGCTATCTTCTGGAACAGTTCCTGAAGGATGGGGTGAACACCCGTACCGATGCCTATGGCGGATCGCCGGAAAACCGCGCCCGCATCGTTTTCGAGATCCTGGACGGGCTGCTGACGGTTTGGGAGGCCGGCCGTGTTGGTCTGCGCCTGTCGCCGTTTGCGACCTTCAACGATGTGTCCGACAGCGATCCCGCCGGCCTTTACACGCCGCTGATCCAGCGCCTGAACAGCTACGGTCTGGCCTATCTGCACATGGTCGAAGGGGAGACCGGCGGCGCCCGTGAAGGGGACTTCGAGGCGCTGCGCAAGCTGTATACCGGCACCTATATGGCCAACAATGGCTATGACCGGGAAACCGCGCTGGCGCGGACGGCCTCGGGCGAGGCTGACCTCGTGGCCTTCGGCCGCCCCTTCATCGCCAACCCGGATCTGGTGGACCGTCTGGCGGCAGACGCGCCGCTGAACGAAGGCAATCCGGAAACCTTCTATGGCGGCGGAGATGAGGGCTATACTGATTATCCGGTGCTGGAGCAGGTGGCGGCTGAGTAAACCTCTGCCGCTCTGATCGAGGCCGGCGGCCGGGCAGCATACGCCCGGCCGCGGTTGCCAGTGCAGCGGGTTTTGCGCCCCTGTTCACCGGTTGTGAAGACCTCCCTGCTATCCTCGCGCAAAAGCGGGGAGGATGGCGATGACCTGTTTGCGCGCATTTGCTCTGGCGGTCTTGCTGGGCAGTTCTCCGGCGGCTCAGGCGCAGACCGCGGGAAGCACCAAGTCTCCCGGATCGCTGGCCGAGGCGTCGGGTTTTTTCAAGGCGCCGCCGATTGATGGCTGCAGCATCACGCTGGAGGAGCTGGTCAAGGGCAAGTCCACCGCGCTGCGCGGGCGCTGGATCCTGCGCAAGGGGCCGGGAGAAATGGGGCTGGTCTCGGCAGGGCGTGTCGAGATGCTGCCGGTGCCGCAGCGCAGCGGCGAGGTTCTGTCGCTGGACTTCAGGAATGGCCGTCTGATGGCAGGATCGCCGGTGCTGGGCTTCATGCCGGTTGCGGTTGAGGACCGCGCGCCGCCTGCGCCGGGCAGCGGCTTGCGGGCTGAAAGCGCGGGCCGCGGCGACCTGCCGGACGACGCGGAGGTGTTTCTGGATGAAATCGCCCTGGGAACCTTGGCCTGCGGCCCGGATCAGCTCTTGCGGCTGAACATTGAGGGCGCGCAGGACAGCGGGACGGGGCATGTGCTGCGCCTGACTTACCGGCTGTTTCTGATCGACCAGTCGCGGATGAGCGGCACCTACAGCGAGACCGGCGCGGCGGGCCGCTTTGAGCGCGGCCTGGTGACGCTGGAGCGGCGCTGAGGACCCGGATGCGCCATGCCGGCCGGCCATTTCCGGCGCATCCTTGGGCATGTTAGCGCTTTGCTCACCCTTTGATCATTTGCGCCTTGTGGTCCGGGCGCGCTGCGGGCAAGGTGGGGCCAACCAAGCGGCGGGCTGGTTGAAAAACGTTAACCATCCCCCCAGATAAAGACATCCAATGAGGAGACGGGCCAAGTGCTGCCGGGATCGGGGCCGGGCCGTCTTGCCAAGCAAAGGACCGAGTATGCAAGAGCCACTCAATTCCTCTTATCCCGTGCTGCCGCTGCGCGACATCGTGGTTTTCCCCCACATGATCGTGCCGCTGTTCGTGGGCCGGGAAAAATCGGTGCGTGCCCTGGAAGAGGTGATGGCGGACGACAAGCAGATCCTGCTGTCCAGCCAGATCGACCCCTCCGAGGACGACCCGGAAACCGATAGCATCTACACTGTCGGCGTGCTGGCCAATGTGCTGCAGCTGCTGAAGCTGCCCGATGGCACCGTCAAGGTGCTGGTCGAGGGCCAGTCCCGGGTGAAGATCACCGAATTCCTGGAGAATGACGACTACTTCGAGGCGAGGGCCGAGGAGCTGGCGGAAATGCCGGGCGACGTCACCACCACCGAGGCGCTGGTGCGCACCGTGGGCGACGAGTTCGAGCGCTATGCCAAGGTGCGCAAGAACATCCCCGAGGAAGCCCTGTCCGCCGTGGGTGAAACCGCCGAGCCGGCCAAACTGGCCGACCTGGTGGCAGGCCACCTGGGCATCGACGTGGAGCGCAAGCAGGAGCTTTTGGAGACGCTCTCTGTCAGCGAGCGGCTGGAGAAGGTCTATGGCCTGATGCAGGGCGAATTGTCGGTCCTGCAGGTCGAGAAGAAGATCAAGACCCGCGTCAAGAGCCAGATGGAGAAGACCCAGCGCGAGTACTACCTGAATGAGCAGATGAAGGCCATTCAGAAGGAGCTGGGCGACGGCGAGGACGGCTCTGGCGAGATCCAGGAGCTGGAAGAGAAGATCGCCGCCACCAAACTGTCGAAAGAGGCGCGCGAGAAGGCGGATGCGGAGCTGAAGAAGCTCAAGAACATGTCGCCGATGTCGGCCGAAGCGACCGTGGTGCGCAACTACCTCGACTGGATGCTGTCGATCCCGTGGGGCACCAAGTCGCGCGTCAAGAAGGACCTGAAAAAGGCGCAGGAGATCCTTGATGCGGATCACTATGGCCTGGAGAAGGTCAAGGAGCGGATCGTCGAATACCTGGCGGTGCAGCAGCGCTCGGCCAAGCTGAAGGGGCCGATCCTGTGCCTCGTCGGTCCTCCGGGCGTGGGTAAGACCTCGCTGGGGAAATCCGTGGCCAAGGCGACGGGCCGTGAGTTCATCCGCATCTCGCTCGGCGGCGTGCGCGACGAGTCCGAGATCCGTGGCCACCGCCGCACCTACATCGGCTCGATGCCCGGCAAGATCATCCAGGCGCTGAAGAAGGCGAAGACCACCAACCCACTTATCCTGCTCGATGAAATCGACAAGATGGGCCAGGATTTCCGCGGCGACCCGGCCTCGGCGATGCTGGAGGTGCTGGATCCGGAACAGAACAACACCTTCATGGATCACTACCTGGAGGTCGAATATGATCTCTCGAATGTGATGTTCCTGACCACCTCGAACAGCTACAACATGCCGGGCCCGCTTCTGGACCGGATGGAGATCATTCCGCTGTCGGGCTACACCGAGGACGAGAAGCGCGAGATCGCCAAGCAGCACCTGATTTCCAAGCAGGTGAAGAACCACGGCCTGAAAGCCAAGGAGTTCGAGCTGACCGAGGACGCGGTGACCGCGATGATCCGCACCTACACCCGCGAGGCGGGGGTGCGGAACCTGGAGCGCGAGATCGCCAAGGTGGCGCGGAAATCGCTGACCAAGATCGTCAAGAAAGAGACCGACAGCGTGACTGTCACGCCGGAGAACCTCGACGAGTTTCTGGGTGTGCCGAAGTACCGCTTTGGTCTGGCCGAGAAAGAGGATCAGGTCGGTGTGGTGACCGGGCTGGCCTATACCTCCGTCGGCGGAGAGCTGTTGTCGATCGAGGCGCTGCGGCTGCCGGGCAAGGGCCGGATGAAGACCACCGGCAAGCTGGGCGACGTGATGAAGGAATCGATCGAGGCGGCGTCGTCCTACGTGCGCTCCGTCTCGCCGAAACTGGGCATCAAGCCGCCGCGGTTCGACCATTGGGACATCCACGTGCACGTGCCCGAAGGCGCAACGCCCAAGGATGGCCCCTCGGCGGGTCTGGCGATGGTGACCTCCATCGTGTCGGTGCTGACCCAGATCCCGGTGCGCAAGGACATTGCGATGACCGGCGAGGTGACGCTGCGCGGCAACGCGCTGGCGATCGGCGGCCTCAAGGAGAAGCTGCTGGCGGCGCTGCGCGGCGGCATCAAGACGGTGCTGATCCCGCAGGAGAACGAAAAGGACCTGCCGGAGATTCCGGACAACGTGAAGGAAGGTCTGGAGATCATTCCGGTGTCGCATGTCTCCGAAGTGCTGAAGCACGCGCTGGTGTCGCAGCCTGAGCCCATCGAATGGGACGAAGAGGCCGAGGAGGCCGCAGCCGCCAAAAAAGCCGCGCTGAAGGGCTCGGAAGAGGGAGCAGGGGCAACTGCCCACTGATCCCAGCCGGATCCAGCTGACAAAAAGAAAGGGCGGACCCGCGGGGCCGCCCTTTTTCAGGTGTTCTCTTCCGTTCTGGCCCTTCTGTCCGGGGCGTCTTTGTCACTGGCGCACGGGGCTGAGAGCTTGGGCAGAACTCCCGCCCGTCGCCGGATGCGCCGGGGTGCAACCGCTCCCGTTGGGCATGGCGCCGCACCTTGGGTGCGGCGCGGGGGG
>NZ_JBHUPT010000013.1:0-8216 GCF_049056525.1 Leisingera coralii
AGGGGCAGGCCGCCGGGCCCAAAGGCAGGATGGGGTTCGGCCGCAGGCCGGGGTCCGTTCCGCCGCGGGAGTGCCCCGCTGCTGCCGCCGTAAGGGGAGGACGGATCAGGCGGCCTTGCTGGCCTGCGCCATCTTGGCCTGCACCGTGGCAATCGCCATTTCCGCCGGGCTGACATCCGCCGCCCGGGCCTGCGTCAGGATCGCCGCCATGGTCTCATCCAGCGCCTGCAGCTTCTCGGCGACAAAGCCTTCGCGGTCCTTGATCTTCTGGATCTCGGTTGCGACGTTGATGATGCCGCCGCCATTGGCCACGAAATCAGGCGCATAGAGGATGCCGCGGGCGTGCAGCGCTGCGCCGTCCTCAGCGGTGGCCAGCTGGTTGTTGGCGCCGCCCGCGACGATATCCGCCTTCAGCTGCGGGATGGTCTCGGCGTTCAGGATGCCGCCGATGGCGCAGGGGGCAAAGACGTCTGCCTGGGCACTATAGATCTCCGCCAGCGGCACCGCCTTGGCGCCAAACTCGGCAACCGCCTTCTCGACGCGGGCGTCGTCGATGTCGGTGACAACCAGCTTGGCGCCGGCCTCATGCAGGAACTGGCAGAGGTACCAGCCGACGTGACCCAAGCCCTGTACCGCAACGGTCACACCGGCCAGATCGCGGCTGCCGTGCTTGTGGGCGCGGGTGGTGCGGATCGCGTTGAAGATGCCGCGCGCGGTGATCGGCGAGGGGTCGCCGCTGGCAAACTCGCCATCCGCGAGACCGGCCACAAAGCGGGTTTCCTCCGCCAGGATCGCCATGTCCGCCGGGCTCATGCCCATGTCCTCGGCAGTGATGTAGCGGCCGTCCAGACCTTCGATGGCGCGGGCAAAGGCGCGCAGCAGCTCCGGCGTCTTGTCCTTGGCGGGATCGCCGATGATCACCGCCTTGCCGCCGCCCAGGGTCAGCCCTGCTGCCGCGTTCTTGTAGGTCATGCCTTCGCTGAGGCGTTTGACGTCGGTCAGCGCTTCGTCTTCGCTGGCGTAGGGGCGCATGCGCAGGCCCCCGGCTGCCGGGCCCAGATGGGTGGAGTGCACGGCAATGAAGCCCAGGAGGCCAACGGACGGCTCCTCGACGCGGTAAATCTCTTCATGGCTGCTGGATGCGACGGCAGTCACTGTCATTTGGTTTGATCCTCCTAAACCTCCCTGGATAATAACTGGCCCGCGGCGCCGGTTTTCACCAAAAAGCTGTGCGGAAATCTGCCATTTTGGTGGTAACCTCCATCAAGGGTGTCAAGTTTAGGGAAAACCTCCATGGATTCGATAGACCGCAAGATTGTCGCCGCGCTTCAGCGAAACGGGCGGCTGAAGATCTCGGAACTGTCCGGCATGGTCGGGCTGTCGCCCACGCCCTGCGCGCGCCGGGTGGCCAGCCTGGAGGAGAGCGGCGTGATCAGCGGGTACTCGGCCCGGGTCGACCAGGCCAAGCTGGGGCTGCCGGTCACCATCTTTGTCGCGGTGGAGCTGGAAAGGCAGTCCACCGACGCGCTGAGCGCCTTTGAGAATGCGGTGCGCCGCTTCGATCAGGTGATGGAATGCTACCTGATGACCGGCACGCGGGATATCCTGCTGCGGGTGGTGGCCGAGGACCTGCCGGATTTCGACCGCTTTCTGGAGGACAAGCTGATGCGGGTGCCCGGCATCCGCAACACCCGCTCCAGCTTTACCCTGCGCACGATGATCCAGCGGGACGCGCTGCCGGCCTGCTAACCGGTTCACGGCAGAGGGGCGGCTGTGTTAGGCTGCCTGTGCAGGACACGCCCGTCCAATCGGCGGCCGCCCGGAGCAGGGCACTTCAGGCCGCCGGCACCGGAGCGGGCAGATAACAAGTGAAAGAGGCAGGGCATGGCAAGGGCATCCAGCAAAAGCAGCACATCCGCACGCAAATCCGGCGCGCGCAAGGCATCCTCCCGCAAGACCGGCACGCTGACGGCGGCGAAACCCGCGGCAGCGAAAACTGCGGCGGCAAAACCGCGGGCCGGAAAGGCCGCGGTCAAGCAGCCTGAGGTCAAACCGGCAGCCCCGGCGCCGGCGCCGGTGGTGGTTGCTCCGGCCGCGCCCGTGGTCTCTGCCCCGGAACTGGGCAAGCGGGAGCTGGTGGAGCAGGCGGTCGAACGCTCCGGTGTCAAGAAGAAGGACGCCAAGCCGGTGGTGGAGGCGGTTCTGGCGCTGCTGGGCGAAGCGGTGGCCGAGGGCCGCGAACTGAACCTGAAACCCTTTGGCAAGCTGCGCATCAACCGCAGCCAGGAGCGCAGCAACGGCAAGGTCTTTGTGTGCAAGCTGCGCCAGCCGGACAGCTCTGCAAGCCCGGCGGAAGAAAATGCAGGGGAAGGGCAAAATTCTTCTGCTGACCCTCTTGCAGAGCCCGCAAGTGACGGGTAAAAGCCTGCCTCACGGGTGATTAGCTCAGTGGTAGAGCGCTTCGTTCACATCGAAGATGTCAGGAGTTCAAATCTCTTATCACCCACCATATTACCGGAAAGGCGCTCCCTGCAAAGGTTGAGCGCCTTTTCTCGTTTCCGGGGTTCCGCTGCTGGCGGCCAGAGGCTACCAATTTGCCTGAGAAACCGGGCAGGGGGCGTGTGATGCAATTTCCGAAAATCTGGCTGCTGCGGCACGGGCAGACCGAGTGGAACGCCGAGCGGCGCATTCAGGGGCAGCTGGAATCACCGCTGACGCCGCTGGGGGTTCAGCATGCCCGCCGGCAGGCTGAGCTGATGGCGCCGGTGATGGCGCAAAACCCGGCCTGTTATGCCTCGCCGCTGGGCCGGGCGCAGCAGACGGCGGACATTGCCCTGGGCGGCGCGCCGTTTGTGACCGATCCGCGTCTGGCAGAAGCGTTTGCCGGGGATTTCCAGGGCATGACCCTGGCGGAGGTCGCAGCGCAGTACCCGCAGATACACGGGGACAACCCGCACAATCTGGATCTGTTCTGCGAGGCGCCGGGCGGCGAGGGTTACGGCAGCTTCCATGGCCGGATTCTGGACTTCATGCAGTCGCTGAGCGGCCCGTCGGTGGTGGTGGCGCATGGGCTCTTGGGGCAGGTGATGCGCGGCATCGTCTGCGGCCTCAGCCGCGACCGGATGGCGGCGCTGCCAAACGGGCAGGGCTGCGTCTATGTGCTGGAAAACGGAGTGGAGACCGTTCTGCAGTAGGGGCAGGCTGCCGGGCGGTCAGAGGCCCGGCACCTTGGCAAGCAATCCGCGCCAGCCGAAGGTGGTGCCGCCGCCGGGTCCGAATCCAACCTTGAGCCCGGCACCAACAAAGGCCCTGCTGTCCGACAGCGGGCCGACCTCGTAATCGAGCAGGCCTGCTTCGCCATAGAAGCTGGCGCTTTCGTTCAATTTATAGCCGATGTTCAGCGCCAGCCGGGCGACTTGGGCGCTGTCCAGGTCGAGAAAGTCGGCTTCGGCTCCAAATCGGTAATTGGAACCGGCGTCCTTGTGCAGGGCGAGGCCAAGCAAAGACGCGGATTCGCCGTCTTCATCCCCGAAGGCGGCATAAGCCTCGCCGGTCAGGCTGGCAAAGCCGTGCCGGGCTTCCAGCCCGTAGAAATCGAGGGTGCTGTTTTCCAGTTCCTCATTGCCCAGGAAGGCCCCCAGCGACGTGGTCCCGTTGACATGGTAGATGCCGTGCAGGGTGGCGTTGTAAGCGCTGAGATCGCTTTCGTTGAAGTCATAGAGGCTGAGGTCCAGCTGGGTGCCGAGGCTGGGGCTGAACCCGGCTTCGAGGCTGCCGCGCAGGGTGGCGCGGGAGATGCCGGTGTCCTGGGTGAAGGCAGACCAGGACAGATCCGCAGTACCTCCCGTGATCTCCGCCGCTTGGGCCGTGCTTGCCAGCGCCGGAACCGCCAGGATTGCAGCCATCAAATGCTTCATGCTGATTTGCCTCAATTAATTTATCGCCTGCCGGCTGTTAAGCATTTCTGTAAAGTTGCAGCAGCGGCAGGGGCAAGGATCGGCTGACCGTTGCAGGGAGGCGGAAGGGGCGGTGTTGGCAGGCCGCAACACCGGCTGGCCCGCGGGCGGAACTTTTTTGGCAAAAGCCTCTTGAACTGCCCGGCGGCTTTGTCTAAATCCCCGCTCATCGGGTCGTTAGCTCAGTTGGTAGAGCGCTTCGTTTACACCGAAGATGTCGGGAGTTCGAGCCTCTCACGACCCACCATCCCCCCCTCCAAGTCTAAGACAGAAGATCGCCGGAGCAGCGGTGCGTCCAGCGTGTTTTTGCAGCTGTTCCAGTGCGTTACCTGGCGCAGATCATTTTTTTCGGGGAAAGTTCCGAAAAAGGCAAAACACGGCTTGACGGCTCAGGGGGGTGGGAATATTACAGCCGAACATTCAGCAGCGATGCTGGATGTGCAGCGGGCGGTTGTAGCTCAGTTGGTTAGAGTACCGGCCTGTCACGCCGGGGGTCGCGGGTTCGAGCCCCGTCAACCGCGCCACTGCTGCACCTCATCCTGGGGTCAATCAGGATCCGCCCCGGAGGGGAACTGGACCGGAAACGGTCCGCCGCAAGGCGAAAATGCGGTTGTAGCTCAGTTGGTTAGAGTACCGGCCTGTCACGCCGGGGGTCGCGGGTTCGAGCCCCGTCAACCGCGCCACTGCTGCACCTCATCCTGGGGTCAATCAGGATCCGCCCCGGAGGGGAACTGGACCGGAAACGGTCCGCCGCAAGGCGAAAATGCGGTTGTAGCTCAGTTGGTTAGAGTACCGGCCTGTCACGCCGGGGGTCGCGGGTTCGAGCCCCGTCAACCGCGCCACTGCTGCACCTCATCCTGGGGTCAATCAGGATCCGCCCCGGAGGGGAACTGGACCGGAAACGGTCCGCTGCAAGGCGAAAATGCGGTTGTAGCTCAGTTGGTTAGAGTACCGGCCTGTCACGCCGGGGGTCGCGGGTTCGAGCCCCGTCAACCGCGCCACTTTCGCCCGCCGCCCTGGCGTTTCAGGGTCCGCCCCGGAGGGGAACATAGCCGAAAGGCCCATGCGCGGTTGTAGCTCAGTTGGTTAGAGTACCGGCCTGTCACGCCGGGGGTCGCGGGTTCGAGCCCCGTCAACCGCGCCACTGCTGCACCTCATCCTGGGGTCAATCAGGATCCGCCCCGGAGGGGAACTGGACCGGAAACGGTCCGCCGCAAGGCGAAAATGCGGTTGTAGCTCAGTTGGTTAGAGTACCGGCCTGTCACGCCGGGGGTCGCGGGTTCGAGCCCCGTCAACCGCGCCACTTTCTTCTCTCTTTGCAGAAATTTTCAGCAGTCAGGCCTGTCTGTGGTACCGTCGCTGTGCGGCGGCCGTCAGCTGCCTGCCTATTGTTGTGTGTATTTGCAGATGGGGGAGCGGGCGATGGGCGTCGATGTGAAGGTCAAGCTGCCGAAGCCATCCAAAAAAACCTACAAAGTCTCAGCCATCGACATCGACGGGTTGCGGGATGCTTTGGACAGCAAGGACGCCTGGGGCACGTACAATCCGGCGCCGGTGTTTGTGCCCAAATTTGCCAAGGACAAATCGGTGAGCCAGATCACCGTGGCCTGCAAGCCGGTGGCAACGCAGCCGTCCTGGGCGGAATACGGCAAGACCACCAAGGCGCGGCAGGCGGAATGGGACCGGATGATCAAGGCGCTGGAGAAATACCTGACCGCGCTGCACAATCTGGCGCTGGAGGCCGCGGCAAAATTTGCGGCCGCCATGCAGGCTCGGGAAGAGCCGCTGCAGAAAGATGAGCTGAAGACGCTGTTCAAGGAGGCCAAGGAGGCCATGCTGGCGGCGGTCGAGGGGTATGCGTCGAAAACGTCTGGCGGCCATACCGTGGGGGTCAAGCTGGACGACGTGCCGCCGGATCCTGCGGTGTTCAAGAAAACGGTCCCGAAGCCCAAGGATGTGTCTTACTCGGTCAGCGGCAAGACCATCGCGGCGGTGTTCAAGGCGCTGAAGAAACGCAGCTTCTGGGGGCGCTACCGGTCAAATGCCAGTTATTCGGCGAGTTTTCAGCTGGACGGCCATGTGAAGGAGTTCAAGCTGACCAGCAAGCCGGTGATCACGATGCCCAAGTGGAAGGAATACAGCAAGGGCAACAAGGGGCAGAAGGGCAGCTGGGACAGCATGTGGAAGAAGCTCTATGCCCACGAAAACAATCACCACAAGATCTTTGGCGAATGTGTTGCAGAGCTTGAGGCGGGCCTGACGTCGGAGAATGTCCTGAAGGCGGATCTGAAAAGCTATTGGGAAAGCGAGACCAAGGAGTGGCAGAAGAAGCAGGATGCCTATGACAGCAAGACGGATCACGGAGTGAAGGAGGGCGTCGAGCTCGACTCCTCGCATGATCCCTGAGGGCTGAAGCCCCGGGGGCCTGTCAGGCGGTTGGCGTGTCCTGGCTGAAACTGTTGAGCCAGCCGTTTTCGCCTTTCTCCCAAAGCGACGAGATCAGCATTTGTTTCCAGTCTACGCTGCCGGCCGGTTGGTAGGCCGCGCGGTAGGACAGCAGAACAGCCTCCGGTGACAGGACACGCAGCTGCGCGTCGCTCAGGCGGTAGCCTGCCATCACCGGGCCGTCCTGCAGCTGCGCGCAGTGGCCTGCCTTGTCCGAGAAGCCGCTGGGGTAGACGCCGAGGAAATCCTCCGTCAGCATGCGCCCGTCCGCCTCAGGGTCGCCCGCCGCCAGCGCCTCCCAGACCTTGGTTTCCAGTGCCAGGAATTCGGCGAGCCGGGGGCCGTCAGTCAGAATCTCAACAGTCATGCGGTCAGCCTGCCGCCTGCGCGCCTGGCTGGCAAGCCTTGGGCCGCTGCACGGCTGTCACAGGGACGGCGGGTACGGGTCTGCCTCGGTGTCGTGGCGCCAGCCGGTCAGGTCGGAGCCCACCCATTTCCTGAGGTGGTCCAAATCGGGATTGGGGCTGGATTCCAGGTAGCGCAGCAGCACGCGGGTGCCATGCTGATAGCCGGCGCGGTAGCTTTCCTCAGGGTCGGTCTGGTTGCCTTCGAAACCGGGCGGCCGTTTGAACCTGCTCTGAGCCATTTGCTGTCTCCGTCTGTAAGGGCATGCGCGTTCCAGGGCAGGCTAGGGCAAGAGCGATAAGCAAGTCTTAACCCGTGCGCAAAACGAACGTAAACGCGGCGGAAGAGGGCGCCGGCGGCACTGTTACAGCGGCGGCAGAGGGGTCAGGAACTCCAGCAGTGCGCCGGCGGTTTCGCGCGGTGCGCTGTCAATGAAGAAATGCCCTCCGGGAACGCTGCGCGCGGTCATTTCCTGCAGGCGCGGTGCCCAGGTCTGCGCCACGTCATAAGCCCGGGCCATGGCGCCGTCTGCCCCGTAAAGGACCAGCGCCGGGCATTCGGCCTTGCGGTCCAGATCCTTGGCATCCTGGTGAAAGTCCACCTCGATCGCAGCGCGGTAATCGTTGCACATGGCGTGGACGCAGGCGGGATCACCCCATGCGCGGCGGTAGGCCGCCAGCGCTGCGGGCGGGAAATCCGACAGCGAGGCGCCGCCCCAGCCCAGCAGGCAGCTTTCGAAATAGGCCTGCGGATCGGCGCCGATCATCCGCTCCGGCAGCGGCGCCGGCTGGGCGAGGAAGAACCAGTGGTAATAGGCGCGGGCGACCTGCTGCGTCAGCTGGTCCAGCAATGTGTGCGTTGGGATGATGTCCATCACGGTGAGGCTGGCCACCGCCTCCGGCGCGTCCAGCGCCAGCCGGTGGGCGGTGCGTGCGCCGCGGTCGTGGCCGGCCAGGTGGAAGCGGGGGAACCCCAGGGCGCGCATCAGCTCCAGCTGATCGGCAGCCATGTTGCGGAAGCTCATGGCCTCCACGCCTTCGGGCTTGGAACTGGCGCCATAGCCGCGCAGATCGGCCGTCACCACGGTGAATTGCCGGGCGAGGACCGGGGCGGTTTCCTCCCACATTTCCTTGGTCTGCGGGAAGCCGTGCAGCAGCAGCAGCGGCGGCCCTTCGCCGCGCAGAGTGTAGGCGATCTGCTGGCCGTTCACCTGCAGGGTGCCGGATTGATTGGATTCTGGCATGACTTCCTCCCTTTGCGGCGGCGCGTTTTGGGGATTGGACCCTGAGGGCAGCACAGGATCAAGCCTGCCGCTGCGTTTGCGCTGAGGGGAGGGGCTCCCGCGCCTTTACAAAGCATCAAAGATGCCCCGCAAAGCCTTGGGCCCGGCGCCGTGCTGCCGCACGGCGC